>JADZBD010000006.1 GCA_020852255.1 Bacteroidia bacterium
GTGGAACCGGGAGTACATGGGGTGGAGCGGATGCCTGGATGGTCAGGGCAAGCTTCCTGGGATGGTCAGGATGTAATCAATTCGCTGTGAGCACCACACAAACATCTCCTACCGACCCAACATATACAACCTTGAGCCGAACAGTAGCCAACCTTCCGGTATCTGCTTCAAATTTGATCTCACAACTGATCATGCCTCTTACCTATACTATTTGCACCAATAACCCTACAGTGTCGGAAGAGGAAATACTTAGCCATGATCTGCACCCGGGATTCTATCCCAACCCAACCTCGGGCATCATCTATCTTAATGAAGAATCTTCTGCGCCCAGACCATTCGCCTTATATGATCGTTTGGGACGATGTGTGGCTGCAGGAAACACAACCAATAGCATCGAATTCTCCTCCTCACTTCCTAACGGGATCTACTTTCTCGAGCTTTCTTCAAATGAACGCGTGTTTCGCTATAAACTTGTACTCGAGAGATAGTTGAGTCTTGTTCATTCTATTACATTGGCTTTACTTTACTTGCTTTATTGTTTAATTGCTTTCAGTTTAACCTTTTCTCTAACAGCGAAGAAAGTGAAATGAAAAACAATAAAGCATTTAAACATGTAAAGTAAAATGTATCCCCGCTTTACTTTCGCTGTTTTATTATTTAATTGCTTTCAGTTCAACTTTTCCCTTGCAGTGAAGAAAAGTAAAATGAAAAACAGTAAAGCATTTAAACATGTAAAGTAAATCGATCTATTTTCCGGGCTTCGGCCGTAGCCGGCTCTTGTGTTCCGCCTGTCCTTGTGGCTTGCCTTTTCGAAGCTTACGCTGTTCATCAACGGGTAATGCAGCAATGGTTTTGCACCGTTCGCAGCAACAGCCGTTCATCTTTTCCCTTCAGCATCTCCGAAACCTGCTCGAGTTCTTCCCGGAACGTGTCAACATCCGGACAAATGGCTCCCTCGAAGCGTCCGACCTCACTCTCATAATGATTCCGCATATCCACTACGATAGTACCGGGCTTTGAGATCGCCTCATTAAATTCCTCCGCGGTCAGGTGTTTACCCACATTGCTGGTATCAAAGGTCCCGTCGGGCAGTCCGTCCGCCACGATCTTTTTTCTCACTTTAATAATGAGCTTCAAAAACGATTTCCCGTCATCCTCGACCGCGACCTTAAAAGGCACTCCTGCGAACTTCGGATCCTTGTCCAACTCTTCTCTGAATCTCTCAAATTGATGTTCCGGCACATTCATTTGGGCGTTGATCCCTTCCTTGGCCAGATAGATCCTCCCAAGGGCCCCTAATGCATCCCATTTTCGATAGAGTTCATTTCTCAGCGTATCCGGGTCGGTAATATCCACATATCGATAGAAAGAAAACGTGATCCGCCGAAAGGTCTCCGCGTCCAGTTTCCTTTAAAGCTCCGCTTTGCTGAGTTTATTATACAGCGCCATGATGCGAATTTACTTTGAATTTTTCAGAGTCATTTTCGTAGTTTTGCGAAACCCTGAGCAAAGTCGAAGGGTCGTATTTTCGCATCATATGTCGAAACGCAAATTTCTCATTATCGGATCCGGAGGGCAGATAGGCACGGAGCTCGTGGCCACACTCCGTCAACGATATGGCGCTGAAAATGTAGTAGCCTCGGATCTTAAAGAAGCTGCTGATCCCGGCGGCCCCTATGAAATGCTCAATGCGCTGGATCAGGATAAGGTGTATGCCGTGGTGAAGAAATACGAAATCACGGATGTGTGTTTACTGGCTGCGCTTCTTTCCGCCACCGCCGAGAAAAATCCTCAGTTCGGATGGAAGCTGAACATGAAGAGCCTGTTCATTGTGCTGGAAATGGCAAAAGAAAAAATGATCAGGCAGGTGTATTGGCCCAGTTCCATTGCGGTTTTTGGTCCCACCACTCCCCGTCAAAACACCCCACAATACACCATCATGGAACCCTCCACCGTTTACGGCATCTCCAAGCAAACGGGAGAGCGCTGGTGTGAATGGTATCACAAAAATCACGGCGTGGATGTGCGCAGTATCCGGTATCCCGGACTCATTGGATGGAAAAGCGCTCCCGGCGGAGGCACAACGGATTACGCGGTACACATTTATCATGAGGCCTTAAAAAACAAAAAATACTCCTGCTTCCTCTCGGAGAACACCACCCTTCCCATGATGTACATGGATGATGCCATCAGAGGCACCATAGAGCTGATGGAAGCGCCGGCCGAGAAAGTAAAGATTCGCTCCAGCTATAACCTTTCCGGCATGAGTTTCTCGCCCAAAGAGATCGCCGCCTCCATTCAGAAGCATATCCCCGATTTCAGCATTTCCTATCAGCCCGACTTCCGTCAGCAGATCGCCGATTCCTGGCCCCAGAGTATCGATGATGCACAAGCTCGTGAACACTGGGGATGGAAACCTGAATATGATCTGGACCGTATGACAGAGGTAATGCTTAAGAACCTGAAATAACGTACCTTTACAGGGCTTTTTCCCAATGAAAAAGACCCTGCATATCGTTCTTCTTCTCGCCGGATTTTCGGCCTACTCCCAACTACGCATTAATGAGATCTGCCCCGCCAACGATTCCCTGCTGTGGGATGAATCCGGACAAAGACCAGACTGGGTAGAATTATACAACAGCTCTACTTCTCCCCTAAACCTCCAGGGATATTATTTCCTGAACAACGGAACTGATCAATGGTTCTTTCCAAACATTACGATTCCCGGGAATGGCCGGATCACGGTATTCTTTTCATTGAAGGATCGAAAGAACTACTGCGACCACATAGAAGAGGTGTTGCGATTCGATTCGGTTTGGAAATACCAGGTGCCTATTGCTGAGCCTGATACGAACTGGCTCTATCCGGGCTTTGATGATTCTTCCTGGGCAGCTGATACGGGCGGGTTCGGACAAGAAGATTACGATGACGGAACCTGGCTAAATCCATGTATCTCTGTTTACATCCGAAAAACATTTACTCTTGCTGATACCTCCAAAGTTAGTTTCGGGGTGTTGGAGATCGATTATGACGATGCCTTCATCGCTTACCTCAATGGTAAGGAGATCGGCCGCTTTGGGGTAGGAATAAAAGGGGAGCGTGTTCCCTTCAATACCTTCGCGTATATCTCCCGGGAGGCGCAGCGTTACCAGGGAGGAGAATGGGAATATTATTACCTCGACAAATCAAAACTCAATACTGCGCTGGTGAACGGCACCAATGTGTTGGCCATACAGGTACACAACAGGGATACTACGTATGCCGACATGAGCATTATACCAAATTTTTACCTCGGCGTGAAAACCGGGAACCTGGGCTTTCCCGTCTTACCCTTTCATGGCAACGGATTGCACACCTCGTTCGGTTTGAGTTCAAAAGGTGAGAACGTTATGTTTTACAATGCCGCCGGAGGCATTGAAGATTCCGTCACGTATCCCCGGCTTCACCAGGATCATTCCTACGCGCGAACCATTGACGCTTCGCCCCAATGGTGTATTGTTCCGAATCCCACCATCAACGCAGCCAATGGTCCTTTTCCATGCATAATAGGATATGCCAATCTGCCTGCATTCAGCTTGCAAAGCGGTTTTTATGGTAGCACGCAAACACTTACCCTTAACTCCTTCCAGGGCACTGTTTATTATACACTGGATGGCAGCGAGCCTACCCAGAACTCATTCCTGTATTCCTCTCCCATTCTGCTGGATTCAACCCGTGTGGTGCGTGCCCGCGTTATCACCCTTAATCCAAATCTCTATAACTCTGAAATAGCAACAAACACGTATTTCATCAACGAAAATATCAGCTTGCCTGTAATTTCCCTTACCTCCCCTCCTTACGGCCTTTTTGATTCCTTACAGGGGATGTATGCCTATGGCCCTAATGCCGATTCCGTTTTCCCCTTTCATTATTCCAACTTCCACATGGAGTGGGCACGGGCCGGACATTTGGAATTTTTTCAGGATAATAAACAACCAGGCTTTGAACTGGATCATCAGCTTCGCATGCACGGAGGCTGGTCCAGAGGATTTCCGCAGAAAAGTTTCCGAATCTACGCTAAAGATGACTTTGGTTCAGACGAAATTGATTATCCCCTTTTCCCTTACCGGAATTATACCAAAATCAAAAATTTCAATTTACGCAACGCCGGGTTGGACTGGAATTCTGTTCATTTCCGTGATCTGATGGTGAATCGAGCCCTTCTCAACTCCAATTTGGATGTTGGCGACGGACAGAACGTGGTGGTTTTTCTAAATGGAAAATACTGGGGCGTGTACGAAGTACGTGAGCGATACGACGAAAATTACCTTTCCAGCATCTGGGATACAGACAAAGACCTGGACCTGGTTTCCCAGCAGGGATTCATTCACAGCGGGGATAACGACGACTGGCTCAAAATGCTCCGTTACGTTCAGAACAACGATGTTTCGCAAACGATGGTTTATGACAGTATTCGAAAAATGCTGGATGTAGAAAACCTGATGGATTATTTTGGCGCAGAAACGTATATCGTCAATAACGACTGGATCGGGAACTACAGTTACATCAAGAACATCAAATACTGGAGGCCGGATGCTTCCGGAAAGTGGCGATACATTTTATGGGATACAGATCTTGGAATGGGACTGGACAGCTACTTCGGGTACGATCTGCTCTCATATGCCATCAATCCACCGGATCAAAATCCACACAGCGACCTCTTCCGCAAGCTACTCACGAATACCCGTTTTAAGAATGATTTCATTAATCGGTACGCAGATCTCATCAATTATCATTTTGAAACGTCCCGTTTTCGCGACCTTGCCGAAACGATGCGGGATCATATCATTCCAGAAATGGCCCGGCATTTTGCCAAATGGGGTGATACCACCATCGCGAATCCATATGCCCTTGGGGAGGCTTACAACATCGCATCCTGGAATGCTAAATACTCCTCCATGATCGGGTTCATGATCATGCGGCCGCAATTTGCCCGGAATTTTATACAGAGCAATTTTATGCTTCAAAGCCAGAGCGATCTTATCCTCGATGTACAGCCACCCGGAGCGGGAAGGATCAAGATCAGCACCATCTGGCCCGACGAATTTCCCTGGCAGGGGACGTATTTCAACGGCGTTCCCGTGAAACTGGAGGTTCAGGCCTTCCCCGGCTATGAATTTGTACAATGGGAAGGGGAATTCAACTTCGACAAGATCTACACCGATACGTTCACATTAAATTTCGCAACGAACGACCACATCGTAGCCCGTTTCAAAGAGCTGTACTCTTCGGTAAATATTTATCCAAATCCTTCTTCCGGAAACACCACTATTTCCTGGATGCAGGAACAACCGGGAAGGGCGTTTGTTGGAGTGTATGACCTTTCGGGCCGGCTGTTGGTAAAGCTTTCGAATGACGGCACCGATTATCCCAAGGGGACAACTTCTGTGATTCTGGATACTAAAAAGGAAAATCTCCGTGCGGGGATCTATTTTGTAAGATACCGGAAAGGAGACTTTACAGAAAGTAAAAAGCTGGTGTTGATCAGGGATTGAAGTACTTCCATATCACTTCCATCCTTCGCTTTCCCACCTCATTTATTAATTCTTCCTTGCCCGCTTCCCTGATCCTCTTTACCGATCCGAAGTTTCTTAACAGTTTTTCCGCCATCGCCTTCCCAATACCGGGAATCTCTAATAATTCGGACTTAATGGTATTTTTCTCTCTTCGTTTCCGATGATGCGTAATGCCGAAACGATGAGCTTCGTCGCGCATATACTGGATCAGTCGCAATGTTTCTGATTTCTTATCCAGGTAAAGCGGCACAGTATCTCCCGGATAATAGATTTCCTCCAGTCTTTTAGCGATGCCTATGATGGCAATCTTGCCCCGGAGTCCGAGTTCTTCGAGCACTTCGGTGGCTGCGCTCAGTTGTCCCTTTCCCCCGTCTACCACAATCAGCTGCGGCAACTCCACCTTCTCCTCCAACAAACGGGCATAACGCCGGCGAACAACTTCTTTCATTGTAGAAAAATCATCCGGCCCCTGTACGCTCCGGATATTAAAATGCCGGTACTCCTTTTTGCTTGGTTTCCCGTTACGGAAAACCACACATGCCGAAACCGGATTTGTTCCCTGGAGATTAGAATTATCAAAACACTCTATATGCCGGGGCTCTTCCTTTAGCCTTAAGTCTTTTGCCGCTGTTTCTAAAATCCTTCGGGTATGCCGCTCGGGATCCACCAGCGTTCGCCTCCGCTCTCTCTCCTTCCTGTAAAAATCTGCATTCCTGTGCGACAACTCCAGGAGCTGTCTCTTGTCGCCCCGCTGCGGTACCAGGAAACGGATACCGGGAAAAGATACCTCCGGTTGAAACGGAACGATCACCTCCTTCATCTCTCCCCCGAAACGATCCCGGATTTCTACAATGGCCCGCTGCAACAGATCATTTTCATTCTCCTCCATTTTCTTCTTCATCTCCAGCACATGACTCTGCACTACTGCGCCGTTTACCACCCTGAAAAAACTTACGTACCCGTAATCCTCATCAGAAAGAATGGAAAAAACGTCTATGTCTGTAACGGTAGGACTAACCACCGTAGATTTCGCACGATATTGTTCCAGGCGGTCCAGCTTTTCTTTGATGAATTGCGCTTTTTCAAATTCCATATTTACCGCATGCTCATTCATCTTCTTTTTAAGTTCCCTGATCACGGATGCGGTATGACCCTTAAGGATATGACGTGCCTGCGCGATACTCTCATTGTAATCCGACTCCGTTTGCAATCCCTCGCAGGGACCTTTACAATTGCCCACATGATATTCTACGCAAAGCCTGAATTTCCTTTTGCTAATATTTTCTTCCGATAGCGTATAGGAACATTCTCGGACCGGAAAAATTTTCCGCACCAGTTCCAAAAGAGTCTTCATGGTGCGGCCGGAAGCATAGGGCCCGAAATAGGAAGACCCATCCCGTACAAACGTGCGGGTGGGATGAATTCTGGGAAAACGCTCATTCCGGATCACAATCCAGGGATAGGTCTTATCATCTTTGAGCAATACATTATATCTCGGCTGATGCTCCTTGATCAGATTATTCTCCAGGAGAAGGGCCTCGTACTCGGTATCCACTATGGTATACCGGATCTCCTCAATATTCTTCACCAGCAAACGTATGCGGGCACTGTCTGCTTTCCCTGAAAAGTAGGATGAAACCCTCTTTTTCAAGCTCTTAGCCTTCCCGATATAGATTATTTTACCCTCTTTGCCCATATAATGGTATACCCCGGGGCGGTCTGGGAGCCCGGCAATTATGGTCTTTAATTTATCCCCGGAAAGTGGCACGGTCTGTTAAGAATTTGTATTCGTCGTAATTTTTACTGACTTTGTCGAATTGTTAATAGCCCGGAGTTCAGACTGTTTTGAAAGTTAAGGCAGTTTAATAATATTGTAAAGTTAATACAGACACTCGATCATGAAAGGGAAATTCCTGTTGACTGTAATGCTCGCCGCTGGCTGCTTTTCCGGGATGAATGCCCAGGAAAAGATTGGCGATAACCCCATGGTGCGCGAAAACGGCCCGGTAATTATTGTGGATACCATCACCACTAATATCAACACGCCTTACATCATTCTCTCCAATTATAATAGTGAGGAGATACTCATTGTAGTAACGGATCTGGTTGGAAACGAGATCTTCTCCAAAGTAGTTTTTAAGAACAAAGAAGCAGTTCTGAAAGCCTACGACCCGTACAACAAAATTCCTGCGGGAGTATATACTGTTACTGCTACCAACCGCAACGAGATTTATAACCAGCGCATCGTTATCGACTGAGGAAGTGAAGGAGAAAAAGGTGGGGCCTCGCGCTCCTCTATCTCCCCATGACTTTGGAACGCTATGACCCCACCGGTTGGCAATCAACCAAACAGTACCTAAAAGCTCGGGCACACAACAGTGCGGAACTTCTTTTTACACTTTTTACATGCGAGCGTAGTCTGAAAAGACAACTCGTGTGACCCTGCGGATGAATTACTAAGCTTGCTCACAGTTACATCGTAACTGTATCCTATCCTGTACATGCTTTTTTGCAATCCCAGCAGCACAATAAATGAATCCTGATCACGGTACCAGAATCCGCCCGTTAAGGGGCCTTTGTTTACATAGAGGCCCAGATTAAGTTGCCGGAAATTACCCTGCATCTGGTACAGAATATTTGGCGATACGGTAATGCCGTCTCTTTCACTTACCGGGATCAGTGCGCCGGCATGACCGGTGTATTTTCTCGGCAGGGGGCTGGGGCCGGAATGAAGAAATTCGTCCGGTTCAATCAGGTGGTGGGAAGCGAAGCCGATGAAGTACCTGGGTGAGTGTATCAGCAATCCCGCACTCATATCGAAGTACCTCGCAACACTTCTTCCCTCCACTTCCGCTGTCTGATAAACAAAACCATGACGCGGATCTATCATATCTCCGAAAGTGAGTTTTTCCCAGTCAACCCTTTTTTCTGCATACGTGGCCTGGAATCCGCCCGATACCTGAATCGTGCGTGTGATCGGCTGATGCCAGGCGTACAACAAACTGGCATTGATTGTACGTAACGTTCCCTCGCCGGCATTATCATTTGTAACCAGCACACCAACGCCGCCCACTCCGCATATATACTGATCATACGAAACGCTGGTAGTAATGAACTGTCCGCTAAGCGCAGGCCATTGATTTCTGTAGTTAATACATACTTTTTTGCATTTCTGAGAGCCGGTGAATGCGGGATTCAGGTATAAGGGATTTGCATAAAATTGGGTGAATTCCGGATCCTGTGCCAGAATGTTTGCTGAACCTACTCCCAGGAACAGCAGAAAAAAGAACGTTGTTTTCCGCATTACTTTCGGGTGTTGTTACTGATAATAAGACGTCCGAAAACCATACCCGTTGCCTGAAAAAAAACCCTGAAGTGTTTGCTTCAGGGTTTTTACAACAATTCTGTATGTATCTATTTTGGCGCGGTCTGCTTCAGCGAATCCGCCGGCAGGGGTAATTGTGTAGGCGCATCCTGGCTGAAGAAAATTGTATTCAGGCTGTCGCCCTCTTTGCTTTTCCCTACTATCCCCTTCCGGGGGTCAATCTGGTCACCGAAAATAAGTTCTCCCCTTCCGCGGGTGAGTGTAATGTCACGGAAAAGTTTCATTTCCTCCGGTGTAAGCTTCATTTCGCTTCCTGCATTCTGCACGTTGTTCTCGGGCTGCTTGCTTAAAGATGATTCTCCCAGCATATAATGTCTCAGCAGGGGATTGGTGAGCACCGGCCGGTTTTTAACAACATCGGAAAACTCACCGTCTATCTGTTCCGGATCTTCCAGGGCCATCTGGTCATTTTGCTGAACCGGGTATTGCGGAACGTTGTAATAAGGATATGGTATGGTATAAACCTGTGTAGGGAAGAACTGCTGTACTACCACTTCCTTATTACCTGCATCCACCGGCGTTTTTTCCTGTGGGCTGCTCACTACAGGAACCGGTGTTTGCGTAAGGATTGGTTGCGGCGGCTCACCAACGGAATTCACCGGCACTTGTTCTTTTCCTGCCCAGTCGCGTATCTCGCCACTGATGGCTACAATTCCCCAAACGAGGGCAGAAGCGGCGGCAACCACCAGCACGGTATTGAGCGAATACTTCCAGTTCACATTCAGTTTGAACGAAGTTTTCGATCCCCGCGCGTCGAGGTCACGCTCCAGCCTCTCCCACCCGGATGGGTCGAATGGGATCCCGGTGTCGTGAAGACTTTCCTTGATCTTGCTCTCTAATTTATCGGGCATCATTGTCTTACTTTAAGTAATTGGGTCAGATTCTTTTTCAAATTAAACTTTGCTTTTGCCAGGTTTGATTTTGAAGTGCCTTCGCTAATGTCCAGCATTTCTGAAATCTCCCGGTGGGTATATTCTTCTATCACATACAGGTTGAAAATCGTCCGGTATGCCGGTGAAAGATTCTGCACGGCTTTCATCACTTCCTCCTTGCTGATCAAATCTGCCAGCTCCTCGTCCGATACCTCGTCCGGAGACGTTCGTGCGGCCGACTCCGCTATCACCGTATTCACGATCAGGTATTGCTGCTTATTCTTCCTCAAATGATCAATACAACAATTCACCATAATCCTGCGTACCCAGCCTTCAAAAGAACCTTTACTCCCGAAGTTTTTGATATTCCCAAAAACTTTCATAAACCCTTCATGCAACATATCCTGCGCCTCGTCCCTGTCTTTGGCATAACGCAAACAGACACTGATCATCTTACCATAAAAGCGCTCGTACAGAGCCTTCTGGCTCAAACGATCGTTGCGCACGCAACCTTTTATGATATCCGATTCTTCCATTCGCTTCTGCTCTTCCCTTCTACGTCAAAAGACGATCTAAGGTTGAGAGGGTTGCCTTGAATTCTTACCAAATTTACTAAAAAAGTGCCTGATAGTTAAGCAGATGGGATACCTTTGCGAAAGGCAAGTCAAATGATTTTTCTCGGATATGTACTCGGGCTGCTGATAGGAATGTGCCTTGGGATGATGGGTGCCGGGGGTGCCATACTAACCATTCCGGTATTGACCTATTTTTTTGATATAAATCCCATATTATCAACTACTTACTCGCTATTTATCGTTGGTATTACCGCATTTATCGGCTCTGTGGGTTACGTCCGGAACAGCTTCTATGATCTGAAATCGGCATTTTTCTTTGGTGTTCCCTCTACGCTGGCCGTGGTACTTACGGGCAAATTTCTTTTCCCCGCTGTGCCGGCCTCTATGGATGTAGCCGGACTAGTCATTGGTAAAGATCTTTTGATAATGATTCTCTTTGGTGTGCTGATGCTCCTGTCGGCGGTTGCAATGATCCGGTCTTCCCGGGGCGCGATACGCAAGGATGCTTTCAGTGAAACACACCGCTTTCGTTACGGTCTTATTCTGCTGATCGCCTTAGGGGTGGGAATGGTCACCGCCTTCCTTGGTGCAGGCGGCGGCTTTCTGATCATCCCTTCTCTGGTGATCCTGGGTAACCTTCCCATGAAAAAAGCAGTAGGAACATCTCTTTTATTGATCACTGTTAATTCTCTGCTCGGGTTTGTTTCAAAATCCTCTGTGCTGGATGCGGATCTCGACTGGGGTTTCCTTCTCAGTTTTTCAGCGCTCACCGCCGTGGGCATTCTCAGCGGTGTACGGCTTGCTCGTTTTATCAGCGGGGAACGCCTCAAGCTCTACTTTGGTTATTTTGTTCTGGTGCTGGGACTGATCGTACTCGGCCAGGAACTATTCATTCATTAAATGCCCCTCTTATGATCATTGAACAACTGTATACCGGCTGCCTTGCTGAAGCCGCCTATTACATTGAGTCGGAAGGAAAAGCTGTAATCATTGATCCCCTCCGCGAGACTGCTCCGTACCTTCGGCTGCTGCGCGAACGCGGTGCAACGCTTCTTTACGTTTTTGAGACTCATTTTCATGCCGACTTTGTTTCAGGGCATATTGATCTGGCCCGTGCCACCGGTGCCCTGATCGTTTTTGGTCCGCTGGCAGAAACAGCCTACGAAGCACATCACGCAAAGGACGGGGAGGAATTCACAGTAGGAAAAGTGAAAATCAAAGTGCTTCATACGCCCGGTCATACCCCCGAATCAAGCTGCTTTCTGCTTTACGATGAGAACGGGAAAGAGCACGCGCTTTTTACCGGCGATACGCTATTTGTCGGTGACGTAGGCCGTCCGGATTTGCTGGACGGAAAAATGTCTAAAGAAGAACTGGCAGGGATGATGTATGAATCTCTTAACACCAGGATCAAAACGCTGCCCGATGATGTACTTGTTTATCCGGCACATGGTCCCGGTTCCGCTTGCGGAAAAAACATTGGAAAAGACACCTGGAGCACCATCGGAACCCAGAAAAAAACCAACTATGCGCTGGCAGATATGAGTCGCGAAGAATTTATCCTCAAAGTCACCGGCGGTTTGGTTCCTCCGCCTCCCTATTTTTACCGGGATGCTCAAATCAATAAAAACGGATACACGGCAGTTGATGAAGTGATCCGGCGCAACACCAGGCCCCTAAGTGTAGAGGAAGTAAAAACGGAAATTCGCTCGGGTGCATGTATTCTGGACACCCGAATACCGGACGTATTTGAGAAAGGCTTTATCCCCGGATCCGTAAACATCGGTTTGAACGGGCAGTTTGCCGTTTGGGTGGGAACGGTCCTCGATATGAATTGTCCGCTGGTGATTGTGGCGGAAGAAGGTAAAGAAGAGGAATCGGTGATCCGGCTGGCGCGGGTGGGTTATGAAAACGTGAAAGGTGTACTCAAGGGCGGATTTGATTCCTGGAAGGCGGCCGGTGAAAAATCAGACACTGTTGAATCCATTTCCCCCGAAAAATTTGCCGGTCAGATAAACGATGGTTCTTCTTTCGTGCTGGATGTTCGCCGCGACGCAGAATTCATGAATTCTCATGTTGACGGCGCCGAACACTGTGCCCTTGATAACCTGATGAATCAGCTTGAAAGAATAGATGTGAATAAAAAATACGCTGTGCACTGTGCGGGTGGTTACCGGTCCATGATTGCAATCTCTCTTCTGAAAACCAGGGGTTATCATAACCTCATCAACGTATATGGCGGTTACAATAAAATCCGTGAAACTTCCGTCAAAATGGTGGAAACTAATATCTCTTGATTACTTTTGTAAAAACGTACTATGGGCTTCGTAAAAGAGTTTAAAGATTTCGCAATGCGTGGCAACCTCGTGGACATGGCTGTGGCCGTTGTCATGGGAGGTGCATTCGGCAAGGTGGTTACTTCCTTCGTAGACGGCATCGTAATGCCCCTGGTAGGAAGGCTCCTGCTCAATATTGATTTCGCCAAGTATAATATCATCCTGCAGGAGGAAATAAAAGATGGCGATAAGGTTGTACAACCGCTGGTGCAGGTAGGACTGGGAAATTTCATCACTACCATTATTGATTTCGTGCTTGTTTCTCTGGCTGTTTTTCTTGTGATCAAGGGGATCAACCGCCTGCGCAAAAACGAGGAAGCCAAACCCACAACACCTCCGGAACCTACAAAAGACCAGGTGCTTCTGACAGAAATCCGCGATTTACTAAAAGACCAGAAAAAATGATCCGTTCGGGTTTGCTATTCCTCTTTCTTCCGGTACTGGCTGCCGGACAAACAACTGACACAACCAAGGCCTGGAATAAAGGCGGATTGCTGGGGCTGAATTTTACACAATCCAGCTATACCAACTGGTCTTCGGGCGGACAAAATTCTGTTTCCGGTACCATTCTGGTTAACCTTTTCGCAAAGTATAAAACCGAACGAAATGTTTTCGACACCCGACTGGACCTGGCCTACGGCCGTGTTCAGGTAGGACCTGAAAACAGAAAAAGTGAAGATAAAATAGACCTTGCCGCCAAGTACGGGCATCTTGCCTTTGGTAAAACGTGGTTCTATTCTGTATTGTTCAGTTTCAAATCACAGTTCGACAACGGATATAATTATCCCAACGATACACTGATTACCTCCCGGTTTCTTGCCCCGGCTTTTCTGAACTACGGAATCGGTCTCGACTACAAACCCAAAGATTATTTCTCTGTTATGATTGCTCCGTTGTCCGGAAAAACCACTTTGGTATACGACACGCGTCTTTCAGCCGCCGGTGCTTTCGGTGTTGATTCGGGAAAAATGGTCCGCAACGAGTTCGGTGGTTCGCTTACCCTTGAGTTTTCAAAAGAAATTAGTAAGAACATAAAACTCACGAGCGCGCTGAAACTTTTTTCCAATTATCTGAAAACCCCCGGGAATATAGACGTGAACTGGGAGTCGCTCCTGGCCCTGAAAGTCAACAAGTACATTTCGGCAACATTATCTGCGGAACTGATATACGACGACGATACTCATATTCCGTATGACGGCGACGGCGACGGGGTAAAAGAGTCGAACGGTCCGATGACTCAATTCAAAGAAGTGCTGGGAATTGGGTTTTCCTATAAGTTCTGAGTGCCGGAATCTGCAGTAAAATTCTCAAAGCTCCAGCTTCCCGAACCGGTATCCTTTTTTTTCGAAGAACCGGAGTGCTTTCGGCAGTACCTGCAATACATGCTGTTCCGCCTTACGGCTGTCGTGGAACACTACGATGCTTCCGGGGCGGCATTGGGCACACACATTACGTAAAACCCTCGACGCCGGGATTCCGCTGTCAAAATCCCAGCTTAATACATCCCACATGATCAGTTTGTAGTTCTGTTTCAGTGCCTTAATTTGCGATTTTGTTATTCGCCCATAGGGCGGGCGGAAAAGATCCGAACAGACCGTTTCGGCGCACTTCTGAATATCGCTCAGATAGTTCTCACGTGAGCTCTGCCAACCGTTAAGATGATTCTCTGTATGATTTCCGGCGGCATGCCCTTCGTCCATGATCCGCTGAAAGATCTCCGGGTATTTCCGTACGTTTTTTCCCAGGCAAAAAAATGTTCCCTTTGCGTTGTGTTTCCTTAGTTCATCCAGCACACCCTCTGTTACGCCCGGCGTGGGGCCGTCATCAAAAGTCAGATAAAGCACCTTTTCAAAAGTATTCACCCTCCACACCAGGTCCGGGTAATACTTCCGTGCCAGGAATGGAGGGCGAACGCTGCGGATCATGATCAGTTCTGCGGCTTCTCCTGAATAAAGTAGGGTTCGTAGGCTTTAAACTTCAGTTCCAGTTCCTTCGCCGTTGCGGTGTCGCCGTTCTCATTGCAAAGCGAGATCAGTTCACTCATCAGGCCGACCTTCCGGTACACTTCCTTCATCATGGTATTCTTTTCAGAACCCTTGAAACCGGTGAGGTAGCGCACGTCTCCTTCCAGAATTTCAAAGCAGCGTTTAGAGATCATCGCGGCATCTGCCTTCCCACCGGATTCATACAAAGCCTGCACCAGATATATATTGTATTCATACGGTTCATTAAAATAAGGAACGTTTTTCTCCGGCAGTACTTCCAGGCAGCGCTTGAGTACTTTCAGGGCCTTATCCTTCTTCCCTTCATTATTCAGTGCGTTAGCCAACGTGATCATCTGGATGCGCATGGTTTGAGCCATGCGGAGATTGTTTTCGTCCATGTAAACCTCACTCTTATCCAATCCGCCCCACTGGTATTTTTCCATAACATTACGGTACATGGCCGTTGTATTTACGTTGATTTGTCCGGGCCGTGCTTTAGACCGGAGCGGCACCAGGCGGTAGGCCAGCCCTTCCAGCCGGAAGAACGGCATCAGGTTCAGATAAGCATCTGCTCCGGTGGTAATGGAGAAATAAACCGGTCGCTCCCAATTGTTCGCAGAAAGAATATCGAGAATCAGCAGATCGTTCTTGTACAACACCTGCTTTTCAATGGACCAGTCGAGCGACTTCAGAAGGTTGCCCGTATCGGCGAGAGTAATGGTGCCATTTTTCAGTACGCTCAGGCTGTCTACCGGCACGCTGAGGTTTTTGGTGGGCATGTAGTTTCTCAATTTCCCTCCCAGGTCTACCTTGAATTTATCTTCATCCTTTCCGATAAATTCCACCACGCTTTTAATATTCTGATATCCTGCCAGTTCTTTTCGTGCTTTCACATAAACAAAGTCTCGTTTCCCCTGCATATACTTATCCAGCGCGAGCGTTCCGGGTACCGGGGCCGAATCGTAAGCCCTGCGGCGCATCTGAGAAACATACCAGTCGGTTTGCGCCAGAGAAAGATTCACCACACGCACGTCGGTACGGTATCCTTCCACTTCCTGCACATACCAGAGCGGAAAGGTGTCGTTATCTCCGTTGGTGAACAAAATAGCATTGGGTTCACAGGAATCGAGGTATGCCCTGGCAAAATCCCTCGCAGTAAATCTATTGCTCCGGTCGTGATCATCCCAGTTCTGAAATGCCATTAATCCGGGCACGGCCAACAGGCAAGCACCACCCACCATTCCGGAAATAGCGGCAGTACGTGCTTTTGTCTTGATCATGTCCACCACCGCATAAACCCCCAGTCCTATCCAGATTGCAAAAGCGTAAAAGGAGGCCGCATAAGCATAATCACGCTCCCTGGGTTGATAAGGATACTGATTCAGGTAGAATACAATGGCGAGTCCGGTAAAAATGAAGAGCAGCATCACCACAAAAGCGTCCTGCCATTTTCTGGAAAAATGAAAGAATACGCCGAATAGTCCGAGGAGAAGGGGGAGAAAATAATATTTGTTGTTCGCCTTGTTCTTTGTCACACTTTCCGGCAGTTTGTCCTGAGGTCCCAAGCGAATGGCATCGAGAAATGGAATTCCGGAAATCCAGTTTCCTTCGATGTAATGTTCAGGATTGATACCATGCCCCTGTATGTCATTCTGCCTGCCGGCAAAGTTCCACAGGAAATAGCGCAGGTACATATGATTAACCTGGTATTTCATGGCATAAGCCAGGTTATCGCCGAAAGTGGGTTTGAGTATGGTTTCGGTTTCTCCGCTGAAAGGCGAGTCGTATTGCATTTTCCTTCCTTTGAGATCAGACCAGGTAATGTATGCCTTTTCGTGATTCGACTGCTGGCTCCACATGCGCGGGAAGTAATTGCAAAAATCAGGATGATAGTTGGGTATCTCCTTTGTGCGGTCGTCCTTGATCACATATTTTCCGGAGGCCAGGTCTTTCATGTACACCGGATCTCCGTCGATGTAAGGATCCATCATTCCGTCGCCGTCCGTGTCCTGATTCATCAATGGCGTATTGAAATTCTGGCCATACAGGATGGGCCAATCGCCGTATTGCTCCCGTTTGAGGTAAGAGAGCAGATTAATGGGGTTCTCAGGATTATTCTGGTCCATAGGCGTGTTGCTTTGGGACCGGATCACCAGCACGAAAAACGAGGAATATCCGATGAGAAGCACCGCAAATGAAAGCAACGCAGTATTGAGTGCGGCGTGTCGGTTTTTCAGATAATAGATGGTGCCGAAAGTAATGGCCGAAATAACAATTCGCACAAACGCTTCCTTACCGCTTGTGGAGCATATCAGAGACAGGAGAACCAATAAACCCACCACGCCCACAAAAAGGTTAAAAGCACTTTTGTTCTGCCGGTGCGTATACATGAGTCCGGTAACAACGGCAGCCATCAGTCCGATGAAGAAGAACCACATGCCGGAGTTGAATGGAAGACCGAAATCGTTCACGAATTTGAGATCAAAATGCGCGGCGAGGTTCACGACTCCCGGGATAATCACATTCTGCACCATTCCCAGCAGCACGATGGAGAGGCCGAATGCAAGAGCCAGTCCTTTGTGGGAGTACGTGTATTTTTTAAAGTAATAGATGAATACGATAGCGGGAATTGCAAGCAGGTTCAACAAGTGAACACCCACAGACAATCCAACGAGATACGCAATGAGCACAATCCATTTCACGGAATGGTGTGTGCCGTTGGCGGTATCGTTATCATCTTCACGATCCCACCGGAGAATGGCCCAGAATACGGCGGCAGTAAATAGAGAGGACATGGCATACACTTCGCCTTCCACGGCGGAGAACCAGAAGGAATCGGAGAAAGCATAGGCCAGGGCGCCCACGGCGCCGGAGGCAAGAATGATGATGCCCGAACTCAGATCAACGATTCCGGATTTGTCAATAATTTTCCTTGTAAGTTCCGTAATAGACCAAAAAAGGAAGAGGATGGTGAATGAGCTGCTGAGAGCCGACATGATATTGACCCATTTGGCAGCTTCCAGCACATCTCCACCGGCAAAGAGGGTAAAGAAGCGGCCGAGGATGAGGAAGAAAGGGGCCCCCGGCGGGTGACCCACTTCAAGTTTAAAGCAGGAGAGAATATATTCGCCGCAGTCCCAGAAACTTGCGGTTGGTTCCATTGTGGCGATATAGGTGTAGGTGGCAATAGCCCACACGACCCAACCGGTTATATTGTTCAGACGCCAATAGTTATTCATTTTCAGAGGATTTAATGGTCTGCGAATTTAGGAAAATATGCCCGTGAAAGCCCCTAAAGACTGGATAAGCGGTCAATAAACGAGCCTTGGGAAGCAAAAACTTATTTTATTACCTTTGCGTCCCCCGCGAAACGGGGGTGCTGAGTCTCAGCAAATTGACCGATGGTGTAACTGGCAACACGTCTGATTTTGGTTCAGAAGAGTCTAGGTTCGAGCCCTAGTCGGTCAACGGAAATTTTCATAGTTTCTTTCGTGGTTTTTTGCCATTTCTTGGCGATGACTTACCACAACCCCTCTGACGTAAAATAGAGGTCGGTTTTGTATATTTACTACTTCGTTCA